>NZ_CP017182.1 GCF_001729765.1 Enterobacter kobei | reverse complement strand
GTTTCGTTTTTCATCTGAAACCACGGCATGCCCATTTTGATCCAGGGCTTTGCCTCGGCACTTCTTGCGATAACGCAGCCATCGTTATTACTGAGCACCACAACCGGCTTTCCTTGCAAATCCGGGCGGAAAACACGTTCGCAGCTGGCATAAAAGCTGTTCACATCGGCCAGGGCAAACATCAGTACATCTCCCTCGGGCGGTGGATGATGTGCGTGACGACGCCAAAGATATCCAGATCGTCCGGGTCGGGATAAATCGGCGGCCAGGCGGCGTTCATTGGCTGCAGCGTCAGTCGTGGCGTCAGCAGAAGCCGTTTAACCGTAAACTCCCCCTGCACGCTGGCCACAACAATATCGCCGTGCCGGGGCTTCTCTGCACTGTCCACAACCAGCAGATCGCCATTGTAAAGGCTGCCGTCGGACATGCTGTCACCGCTGGCACGGAGATAGTAAGTCGCGCTCGGGTGCCGTATGCAGTAATCATGGAGATCCAGGTCGGACTCGACATAGTCAGCGGCAGGGCTCGGAAAACCGCAGCTGGCCAGGTCTGCAAACAACGGATGGGCCTGTGGCGGGAGTGCTTTCCCGGTGCTGAAAAGCTGCAGTTTCATCTTTCCTCCTGACGTCTAAATATACTGGTTATGCATACAGTATATTTAACAGCGTGAGGATAATCCAGATCACCTGCTTCATGAACAGGGTGAGTAACCTAAGTTACTCAAAATGCTATTTAATATCATTATGGGACATTTAAATTACTCATAATGAGAAGCATGGCTTTATTTTGCCATTTTGCTCTTATAATATGTATCAAATTGAGTTTAATTGACGGAGCATAATGATGAATATTTACTGCGATGATGGTTCAACTAATGTTAAGCTGGCATGGTTTGAAGGAAACGAGCTGCAGACCCGGGTTTCTGCTAACTCCTTCCGGCATGGCTGGAAAGTGGCGGAATTCAGTGCCGCAACGTTCAACTATCAGGTGGGCACGCTGAAATACACCTGGGACAGCTTCAGCCGGGATGCCATCCCGACAACAAACGTGGAATACCAGTACGGTGATCTCAACCTGCTGGCCGTGCATCATGCCCTGCTGAACAGCGGACTTGAGCCGCAGCCGGTGAGCCTGACCGTGACGCTGCCCCTGAGCGAGTATTATGACGGGGACTGCCAGCGGAACGAGGAGAACATCCGACGCAAACGAGAAAACCTGATGCGTGAGCTGGTTCTGAATAAGGGCAGGGCATTTACCGTAACGGACGTGAAGGTGATGCCTGAATCACTGCCGGCGGCGTTCTCCCGTCTCGCGGAGATGAAGCCCGGACCCGCTGAGACCACCCTGATTATCGATCTCGGCGGAACCACGCTCGATGCCGGCGTGATTGTCGGACAGTTTGATGATATCAGTGCGGTACACGGCAATCCGTCTGTCGGCGTGTCACAGGTCACCCGCGCAGCTGCAGGCGCGCTGCGGGCTGCAGACAGCGAAACCAGCGCGCTTATTGCTGACACGGTCATCCGCAACCGCAATGATCGTCAGTATCTGCAGCGAGTGATCAACGATGCCGGAAAAATTGACGATGTTCTGAACAAAATTACAGAGGCAATCACTTCCCTGGGCGCGCGTGTCACCAGTGAGCTGACGGTCTTCAGGAGCGTTAACCGGGTATTCCTAGTCGGGGGAGGGGCATCCCTCATTGAAGAGGCTATCCGTCAGGCCTGGCCTCTGGCTCCTGACCGTATCGAGGTTATCGGCGATCCGCAGCTGGCGCTGGCCAGAGAGATTGCCCTTTACAATAAAGAGGACTAAACATGCCGGACGGCCAGTATTCTTTCTATCTGCACAGCGACGATCGCACCGACATCGCGGCGATGGCGACCATCAGCACCATCTCACAGCCCCTGCGCGGTGACTTCATTCGGACCGCCGCCACCGCCGGGGCGGTGATGTACCAGACGGATGCCCGTTTACCGGCGCTGATCCCGGTGTTCTTTGACGGACATCTGAGTGCCATCCGGCTTTGTGCCGTGATGGCCCTGGTATCCGGCACCTGGTCTTCACTCTCAGGACTTCCTGATGAGCCTGATGGTGGCGTGGCTGCTCTGGCCATGTCACCGGAGACGGAATACCAGCGCCGGCGTTACACCCTGACGCTTCAGGATGACCGGAGCAGTGAACGGGTTGAGCGTGTGCTGACGGGCGTGTCATCCCGCCTGCGCGGAGAGCTGCTGAGAAACCTGATTATCACCGGTCTGGCACTGCATACGACCGCACCGGAGCTGCCGCGTCTGCTGGCCAGTATGCCGGTACCGCCCGGCACGGTCAGCGAGCTGCAGGTTCTGGTTCAGCAGATGGCTGGTACGGCTGACGTGAGTATGGCTGCAGTGCCGGAGAAACCAGCGGAGCCTGCCGCACCGGTATCCGCTGAAGCGACCAGCATAAAGAAAAATATGCGCCGGGCATTCGGAGACTAGAGCATGTCAGTGATTAAACAAAAAGCAGAGCAGTGCATTCATAACTTTCTGCGCGCCCGGAACGTGCCTGAATCTCAGTGGCCGGAACGGGTCAAAAAGACCGGCAGGGGAATGATACTGGCAGGCGTGGCCGTCGTGGTTCCCGGCGTTCTGGTTGATAACATCTCACTGCCGGTGACAATCGCGATGCAGGTCTGCTATGCCTCACTGATCGGCCTCGGGTTCTCCTGGCGTTTGACGAGAAATAACCAGAGGGGCGGGGATGAATATGAACATTAACCTGAAGGAAACAGTATGCAGCTTGAAGAACTGACAGGAGACGAACGTACGCTGGTCGTTGTGGCACTGCAGGCGTTGTTCCGCGAGAGATTATCCGCATCAAATGCCGTCTTTACGGTATGTAGCCTGTCCGGAAAAGAGCAGCCGCCGGAAGATATTTTTGGGCTGCGTGAAGTAGAGGATGCGCTGAGACGTATTGGTGCAGCTCCTGCGCGTTAAATCCGGTCCCGTACACTTCAGAAAAAAACGGCAGGGTGACATCTTATCCCTGCCGTCAAAACTAAACGCTTAATTTTTCGGCGATTATAATGTATTGTTTTGTGATGTAAATCACATTTTAATTTAATGTGAAATTTTTCCTCCGCTTTATATCTCCCGTAAAAAATTACCCGCCGTGCCTTCACGCTAACCCGGCCGCTGCGGTCGCAAGGGTTCACGTTGTCTCCGTCCTCACCCTGCACGGTGCATTCAGCCCGTGAAGGGCTTGCGCTGCGGCTTCGGCGTCGCCCTGGCGTCCTCCGCTTTACGCCGTGTTTTTGTGGCGGCACGGCGCAAGAGGGTGCCGGATGCTGAGGACACAACCATGTTCAGACTGACCTGTATTGAACCCGATAACGGCGAGTTTGCCGTCTATATCAATCACCATTACCTGGGGAGTGAAGATGCCAGCGGAGAGCGACTTTCTCTGGGGAGGTTCTGGAGCAGCTCTCCCTGCTGCCGGGCGTGGAATTACAGACCCTGCTGGAACCCGTACCGGAGTGCGATGACTGGTGCTGGAACGACATCGCCGATCGCGTCCTGCCGCCGCGTCCTGCATGTCGTGATGATGTGACGGTGGCAGGGCTCATCGCCAGGCTGAAGCAGTACCCACCGGATGCACTGTGTATGGGGACGTTCTGGCTGGAAGATGATTTTCTGTCGCTCGATGGCAGTCTGTCGGAGGAGGAAATTGCAGAAGCCATGCGTATCTGCGACCACAGCCACGATGCAGGCATCGGTTTTAACTGGGACACGCTGCAGTTCGCTATCGACCACGTGAAGGGGCGCTAAAAAAAAGGACACCATCCGGGGAGGGGGTGTCCTGAAGCCATGCAATTCGTTACAGGTGAAAACCCTTAAGATGTTTTCGGCGCTGATAATCACATAATCACTTCGCACTTTCACCTGCCATATAAGGGGAATGCCGGCGGAGCAACGCCTTGCTGAACGTCAGCAAAAAGCTAAACCACAGTTGAAAGCCCTGGAAAGCTGGCTGCGTGAAAAGATGAAAACGCTGTCGCGACACTCGGAGCTGGCGAAAGCGTTCACGTACGCCCTGAACCAGTGGCCGGCACTGACGTACTATGCGGAAGATGGCTGGGCCGAAGCCGATAACAACATCGCTGAAAATGCGCTACGGCTGGTCAGTCTGGGGCGTAAAAACTGGCTGTTCTTCGGCTCTGACCACGGTGGTGAGCGAGGAGCGCTGCTGTACAGCCTGATCGGGACGTGCAAACTGAATGGCGTGGATCCAGAAAGCTACCTCCGTCACGTCCTTAACGTCATAGCGGACTGGCCGATAAACCGGGTCAGCGAACTACTCCCCTGGCGCGTAGCACTGCCAATTGAATAACGCATCCCCGTCAATACGGTTCTCGCTGGACGCTTACATTACACCCCAAGCCCGGGCGTGATTTATCCGACACTGGATTTCTTGCAGGATCAGTCGCTTATTGCTATCCGTGACGAGGAAGGTGGACGTAAGCAAATAACAATCACGGAGCAAGGCCTGCAATGGCTGGAAGAGAACCAGGAACATCTGGAACATATCCACGAACGTATTAAAGCACGCAGTGTCGGCTTTGAATTACGCAAGAATCCACAGATGAAAAGAGCACTGGAGAATTTTAAAGCCGTGCTGGATCTGCGGGTCAATCACAGTGACACCAGCGAAGCGCAAATCAAGAAGATCATCGGTATTATCGATCGCGCATCGCTGGACATCACCCAGCTTGATTAAGCAGGCTGCGCGTCTTCTTTACGCACGCGGAACACTTTGATCATCTCTTTTAAGTGTAATGCCTGTTCGTTTAATGACGCCGCTGCCGCAACGGACTCTTCTACCAGACAGGAGTTCTGTTGCGTGGTGGTGTCGATCAGGCCAATCGCACTGTTAATCTGCGAAATACCGTCCGTCTGCTCGCGGCTGGCCTGAGCGATTTCCCGTAATATCACATCCATATCTTCAACGTTAGTGACCATTCCATTGATCAACGCGTTGGCTTTTTCAACCAACGCCAGCCCTTCCCGGGTTTGACTGGTGGAGTCTTCAATCAGATTGCGGATCTCGCTGGCAGACGATGCGCTTTTTTGCGCCAGTTGACGCACTTCTCCGGCAACTACCGCAAAACCACGCCCGTGCTCACCAGCGCGCGCTGCTTCGACAGCCGCATTCAGCGCCAAAATATTGGTTTGAAAAGCAATCGAATCTATCAGGTTGATAATTTCTGACATACGGTTAGAGGTTTCATTAATCACGCGTATTTTCTGCGTCACCTGATTCATCATCTCACCGTTGTTTTTCACGACCGTCGCCGCTCCGGTAGACAGCTTCGTCGCTTCATGGGTATGGTCTGCCGTCGTTTTGACTGTCGCAGTAATTTGTTCCATCGACGCTGCGGTCTGTTCTACCGAGCTTGCCTGTTCTTCGGTACGCGCAGCCAAATCCTGATTACCCGCGACAATCTGTGCCGCCGCAGCAGAGATATTCTCGGAGCCGTTTTGCACTTTCTCGACAATCTCTAACAGTCGGGTTTTCATTGCCATCAGCGCTTGCAGCAGCACACCGGTCTCATCCTTTTGTTCCATACTGATGTTGCGAGTGAGATCGCCTTGCGCAATCGCCTCGGCAAACTGTACGGCTTCGTTAAGGGGTCGGGTAATTGAGCGCACAATATACCAACCCATCACACAACCGGCAGCAATGCTTATCAGCGCCAGAGTAATCAACAGTGCGCGATTGGTGTGGAAATCGTATTCCACCTGAGCGCCCGCCTTCTGCATCTTGGCATCTTCAATGGCGATCAATTCCTGCACTTTTGCTTTATAAGCCTGCTGCACATTCACTGTGCGGGTCATCATCTCGTGCATCGCACCAGAGCGATCGTGATTCTGCAGCGCCTGCAGAATGCGGAATCGGGAAGCCACATACTGCTCACGCACATCGCGGATTTCCGCAATAATTTTTTTGGATGCATCATTGAGAGGCGCTGCACTCAGCGCATCCAGCAGAGCAGAAATTTGCTGGCTGATGGTATCGAGCTTTTTCTGGGACGCCTGAGTCCATTTACCTTCCTCATCCAATAACATCAATTGTTGAGTACTGACAATCTCCTGAAAATTATCAATGAGCAGATTGGCTTTTACCGTAATCGGATAGTCAGTGGTAATGATGTTCTGCATCCCACTGTTACTACGATCCAGACTCAACAGCGAAAGGCCCGAACTCACCATCATCAGTACAACAAACAAACCAAACGCGATAAATAATTTCGAGCGAATCTTTACGTTATGCAAGAACATATTTTCTCCCTGGAGATAGTTTTCCTCAGACAGATATCCTTATCGGTCATCACTCACATAACTTTAGTAAGCGTGCAGCGAGAACCGTATTGACGGGATGTGTTATTCAGTTGGCAGTGCTACGCGCCAGGGGAGTAGTTCGCTGACCCGGTTTATCGGCCAGTCCGCTATGACGTTAAGGACGTGACGGAGGTAGCTTTCTGGCTCCACTCCGTTCAGTTTGCATGTCCCGATCAGGCTGTACAGCAGCGCTCCCCGCTCTCCTCCATGATCCGAACCGAAGAACAGGTAGTTTTTGCGGCCCAGGCTGACCATCCGTAGCGCATTCTCAGCTATGTTGTTATCTGCCTCGGCCCAGCCGTCGTCAGTATAGTAAGCCAGCGCCGGCCACTGGTTCAGTACGTACGTGAACGCTTTCGCCAGTTCTGAGTGTCGCGACAGCGTTTTCACCTTTTCACGCAGCCAGCTTTCCAGGGATTTCAGCCGCGGTTTAGCTTTTTGCTGACGTTCTGCAAGGCGTCGCTTCGCCGGCATTCCCCTTATCTCCGCTTCAACGGCATACAGCTCGCCGATACGCTTCAGGGCTTCATCCGTCAGCGCCGACGGTGTGCGGACGTGCACATCGTGGATTTTACGGCGGGCGTGAGCCCAGCAGGCGGCTTCCGTTATCTGGCCATCGCGGTACAGCTCGTTGAACCCGGCGTACGCATCGGCCTGCAGCACACCACTGAACCCTGCAAGATGGGTCTGAGGGTGGATGCCTTTTCTGTCCGGGCTGTAAGCGAACCACACCGCCGGCGCGACTGCTGATCCAGCGTTGCGGTCATCACGAACATACGTCCACAACCGCCCGGTCTTCGTCTTCTTATTGCCCGGCAGCAGCACCTGGACCGGGGTGTCATCGGCATGGAGTTTACCGTCGGTCAGGACATAGCCCTGAAGCGCCTCTTCCAGCGGTGACAGCAGCCGGCAGCATGCATCCACCCAGCCCGACAGCAGTGAGCGGCTCAGCTCCACACCCTGGCGGCTGTATATTTCTGACTGCCGGTACAGCGGGGTATGTTCTGCATACTTTGAACTCAGCACGCGGGCCAGCAGCCCCGGTCCGGCGATACCCCGCTCGATGGGACGTGAAGGCGCGGGGGCCTGCACGATGGCATCGCACTGAGTACAGGCATGCTTTTCACGTACTGTCCGGATAACCCGGAAGGCGCTGCGCATCAGCTCCAGCTGTTCGGCGGCATCTTCACCCAGGTAACTCAGCGCACCACCACATTCCGGGCAGCATGACGCTGCCGGCAGCAGCCGTTTTTCGTCACGGGGAAGTGATTCAGGGAACGGTTTGCGGGTACGGGTCTGCCGCAGCGGGCGCTGCACGGCCGGGTCATCCACCCGGCCGGTAAGGGTATCGCTTTCTTTCTGCAACTGCTTAAGGTCGGCTTCCATCTGCGCGATACGGCGGGAGACTTTTTCGGAGCGGCTGCCGAAGTTCATCCGGCGCAGCTTATCCAGTTGCGCCTGCAGGTGATCTATTTCGCGTTCACGCTCGTTCAGCTTTTCCAGAAGGGCACGGTTCAGCGCCTCCTGTTCGGCAAGGAGACGTTCCAGTTCATCGATATCGTCAGGAAGTAAGCTGTTCATACCGGGTATATTACCAGGCTCATTCAGCGTCGACCAGGATAAAGAGGCCTACAACATAGTCAGTGACGTAAGCAGTCTTTTAGGCTGCCGCCAGTCGATACCTTCAAGGAGCATCGCCAGCTGTGCCGGTGTGAGGAACACTTTGCCATCCCGGGCTGACGGCCAGGCGAAGCGGCCGCGCTCCAGCCGTTTGGTCAGCAGACACAGTCCATCGCCGGTAGACCAGAGGAGCTTTACCTGACTGCCATTACGCCCACGGAAGATAAAAACGTGACCTGACATCGGATCGTCTTTCAGCGTCGTCTGCACCTTTGCCGCCAGGCCGTTGAAGCCGTTTCTCATATCGGTGATGCCAGCGACCAGCCAGATCTTTGTCCCTGATGGTAATGGGATCAACGTTTGAGCTCCCGTATCAGCAGGTTCAGGATATTTTCGCTGATGGCACCATTCAGACGGAGTGATCCGTGCCGGAACGTCACTTCACAGCTGATATTGAGTGATTCAGGTGCCGCAGCAGCTACAGGTTGTGACCGGGGGAGGTTGCAGGGACAACATCTTCGGTATCAAGTGTTATCGGGAGCAGCTCAGGCACGTTGTTTTCTGTTGTTGAAGGAGGACGTAGTTTTCCTTCGCGCCAGTACTGGCGCCACTTGAACAGCAAATTATCGTTGATCCCATGCTCACGAGCGAGTTGCGCTACGGAGATCTCTGGTCGATGCGAGAGTTCAACCATTTTGATTTTGAACTCAACGGGATAATTAGGGCTTTTTTTACGCACTGCGGTTAATGATTTCATGGATAGCGTCCACCATATTTGGTGTCCACTATCCTCTCAGGAATATCAGGATCTGCCAGACGGTGCTGAGACGACGCTTACGCCTGAGTTTTTTAAATGGCGGAAAATCGTGTTGAGGCCAACGCCCATAATGCGGGCGGTTGCCCGGCATCCAACGCCATTCATGGCCATATCAATGATTTTCTGGTGCGTACCGGGTTGAGAAGCGGTGTAAGTGAACTGCAGTTGCCATGTTTTACGGCAGTGAGAGCAGAGATAGCGCTGATGTCCGGCAGTGCTTTTGCCGTTACGCACCACCCCGTCAGTAGCTGAACAGGAGGGACAGCTGATAGAAACAGAAGCCACTGGAGCACCTCAAAAACACCATCATACACTAAATCAGTAAGTTGGCAGCATCACCATGGGCGAGGTATCTAATGCGCTTACAGGACGAAGATAAAGTCTTGAGTGTTCTGGCTGCAAAGTAATCTCTTGAGTTACGATTTATAAAGTGGAGTATATTGTTGTTTTAAAGATATCAGATCCAGGGTTCGCAATAGGGATGTAATGTTAGTGGCAAAATATTCAGTTGCACATGGTAACAGTCTGCTATTTGCTCAGAGCGGACAGTCAGATTTGATTGTACTTTGTCTACGGTAACTGTCACTTCGAGCTAATACACTTATTTTGAACTAGATTACCAATTCCTTTTTGATCCGGTAGAACGTTGCACGACTGATATCAGCAGCTTTCATTATGTGAGCTGGTTTAACGTTCTGTGCCAACATTTCACGTACCACTTCACGGGCTTCCATATCTTTCTCTTTTCCCGTATACAAACCTGCCTGTTTTGCTCTCTCGATCCCCTGTGCCTGGCGTTTACGGCGGGTTTCATAATCTTGTCGTGCCATTGTCGCAAGGATATCGATCAGCATAGCATTGACTGCCCGAAGAATGCCGCTGGTAAGGTCGTTGCCGGACATTTCAACCATCTGCCAACTGGTCGGTAAGTCCATTGATACTATCACCAGCCCTTTACTGTTCAGCGTAGCTTTGAGTTCAGCCCATTCTTCATGTTTAAGGCGGCTGAGACGGTCAATCGATTCGATGAGAAGCAGATCGCCGGGTTGTGCTTCCTCAAGGAGATGCATCAGTTCCACACGCTCCAGCTTAGCACCACTGGCATTTTCAATGTATTCTCCGGCTACCTGCCATTTTTTGCTATGCGCAAATTCGCGCAGACTTACCAATGCACGGTCGGCATGCTGGCTTTCAGTAGATGCTCGGCAGTAGATACGGACATTCATTATGAATTCTCTTTTAAGTATTAATTTGATACCCATATGATACATTGCGGATTTTTGTTGTCAATAGAGTTAAATTGAACCCTATTGAGACTTTGTATCATGGTCTTTATCAGGTATACCTAAAAGAGATATTGTTCGGATGGTATTCAGATCTTGCTTGGGGTATACGATTTGGTCAGTTTCTGTAGCTGAAGCACTCCGGTTTCATTTCAGCAGGTCTTAATCAAATTCAGTGTGCCATACATGCGGCACGAAAAAGTCTGGCATCAATGTGACCAGTTCTATCACCCACCACAGTCACTACAGTGGCCACACAGTTGGGGACCCAAAGGATGTTGTTTACCATTTTGCAATGGTTGACAGCTACCCGAAAGCAACTCCTCTTCGAGAGCGCTCAATTCCTCAGTTAATCGGGTTTGCAATTTTAGTTTGTTGAACCCATCCACACTGGGCGTAAGTGTATAGTTGTGATAACTGTCAACTTTTCTTCTCTCTTCTGTTCAGAATAAATTAATGTTCAGGCGTTATGATAAATAGATGTTATCGCCACCATGGCGCGGTCTTTACAGGAATAAATCTCACCATTTTTATATTTTCACCACAGTACCTCAAAATTTCATATACCAAAACTGAACTTGGCCGGGTAGTATTGGCTGCTTAGTATTAACTGTAGATGCTGTTATTAGGAGTTTCAGGTGCAGGTAAACAAACTTACGGATGATATTGATATTAGTTCTCATGAGCGTTTCCTCGCGGCCCGTAAAAGCACATGGGTTAGTGTGCTTGTTAATTGTTTTCTGACATCCGGGCAAGTGATTACTGGCGTATTTTCCGGATCTCAGGGGCTTATTGCGGATGGTATCCATTCTCTGTCTGATTTAGTTTCAGACTTTGTGGTGCTTATTGCTAATCATAAAAGTAAAAAAAATCCCGATGATGACCATCACTACGGGCATCATCGTTATGAAAATGGTGCATCATTAATTCTGGGGACAATTTTATTCATTGTTGGCATCGGGATGTTATGGTCAGCAGCAAATAAAATGCAACAACCAGATGATATTCCTCAGGTACATATTGTTGCTCTGTGGGTGGCCTTAGCCGCACTGGTTATCAAAGAGCTTCTTTTTCGCTATATGCTGGCAGTAGCAACCCGAGTAAAATCCACTATGCTGGTTGCCAATGCCTGGCATGCCCGCTCTGATGCCGCCTCATCTTTGGTGGTGGCTATTGGTATTATTGGTAGTTTATCAGGGTTTAAATTGCTTGATCCGGTAGCTGCACTGGTTGTGGGACTGATTGTGACCAGAATGGGATATTCATTTATGTCAGATTCGCTTCATGACTTGATGGACAGGGCCGTGGATATTGAAACTGAAAATAGTATAAAAACAACATTATTGTCCACGCCTGGGGTCGAAGGCATCCATGACCTCAAGACCAGAAAAATGGGGGACCTTGTTGTGGTTGATGTTCATCTGGAAATTGATGGTGATTTATCAGTGAAAGTAGGACATGACATTGCTGTTTTGGCCAGGAAATCAGTTTTAGATAATCATCATGTTTTAAATGTTATGACACATGTTGACCCTTATTTTAAAGGTGATAATAGTCCTGGTTGCGGGGGCAAATAATCCTGAAAAATAATATGAATGCTGCTGTTTTTTGAGAAGATTGGGAAGGGGTTATTTTTTTGCGCAATATTACCCCTTCTGACTGTGAAAACGAGAGTAAACAATATGGAGGCTATTATGAGAAAAATTATGCGTACTGTTGTGATAGGAGCCACCCTTCTTTTATCCCCCTGTGTAATGGCTGGTTCTGACGGTGTTGAACATGCCATGAAGATGATGAATAAAAGCTACCGCGCAGCACTTAAGGAGGAGGACGTTACATCCTTCAGGAAAGATATGCGGGAACTGAAAGCAACAGCAGAGTCCATCCTGAACAGCCCTGTAGAAGGGTATGACAGGGAAACGTATGTTGCAGGCATGTCACTTCTAATTGATGAGGTAACTGCCGTTGAAAGTACCGCTGAGAAGGAAGGTCTTGACGCCGGGAAAATTGCAGCACAGAAACTAGGCAGTCTGATGAGAAAATACCACAATAAACTAGGTGTTGACTGAGACCGGGAATTATTCGGTGAAGGTAGATATGCTGGAAAGATATCCCTGAACTGACATGATACACGTGCCTGTAATCAAGCAGATAGCTATGCACTGGTGAGGAAATTTCACAACGTTATCTTATCTGCAAAATACATATAAAAATGTTGGGGTAACAAACATGCATTATCAATGCTACATATTTTAGTTTGTTGCCTCAACATAAGTTAAGTACCTATTGGTGTTGCGCGGGGTGGATTCAGGGGGCCAAATTATATTTGGTGGTCACGCGTCAGTCTGTGTTTTGTTTGTTGGTCATGATGACCTGCTCCCCGTTGATTAACACACTGATGCCCGTAATGTCTTCATCATCGGTATGAGACCCTCATTAAGATGCTTTTTTCCGGCAAATAAATCATCAGTATCCTCTTCGAGGCTGGAACAGGGATTCTAAGCCATGTGCTTTGCCGTAAGAAGATCATTTCCGACGTCACCTAATGTGGCTTGGTGAATGGATTTTGTCATGGCTGCACTCTTCATCGGTCGTCGGATTAAGTGCCGTACGATCCACGTCGCTTTTGGAATTTCAAGCGTTCAGATATAAGCATTCTGTACAGCATTGCGTTGTTTCGTGGCTATCTGGCGACGATAAGAACCACTCAGGAACCTGAATTTACCTGTCGAGTACTGGGCCTTTGAACATGGTTTGGATATTACTGAGTGCATCTTGGTTTTGAGAAGTTAAGGTTATCATTAATAAAAAGGCATAATATTGAGTGGTCAACCAACCTTAAAAAAGTGGCTAAATTATGAACGAAAATTTACGTAATGCTCTTCCTCACAAAAACACACCATTTCTACGTGTGCTGCATATCATCGTAGCTGTATTGATTTTATTGCAGATTATTAATTCAAACCTTACCGAAAGCGATGCGCTTAGTGACTATACTCTCACTGGGTTCGTAACATGGTTCCATGTTATCACTGGGTTATCACTGATTGTCCTTGGGTTTGTCATGCTTGCATGGATGCTGACACAACGAGGATTTCGTTACTATTTTGCCTGGGTGGTCCTTGATTTTCGAGGTGTGGTTGAAGATATCAAAATGCTGATATCATTCCGTCTTCCTGAAGCTCATGCTGGTGGGATTGCTGCTCTGGTTCAGGGGCTTGGTGTACTTGCACTATTGGGCGTTGCATTATGTGGTGGATTCTGGTTTGCTCTCAATACTGCTCTTGGCACGTCACCTGTGCTGACAGAAACCGTCCTGCATGTGCATAAGTTTCTGACTGTATTTATTGAAACCTATTTCTGGGCACATGGTGCGATGGGGTTGCTGCATATCTTCCTCACCGTTCGTAGCCAAAGGAAAAATCCCGTTACCGAATAGTGCTGTAGGTTTATGATGGATAAGATGCCCTGTAATGGTTGGCTAAAACAGACTATAACCGCGCATTTATCCGTCAATGCATTTTCTATTTATCCGTAATTCCGATGAGTATGCGTATTTGAAGGAAAAAATATATGCATCTTGAACGACATAGTATCGAAAAAGTGGGATGGCTGAGGGCAGCTGTACTGGGGGCAAATGACGGAATTGTTTCGACAGCGAGCCTTGTTCTTGGGGTTGCATCTGCAAATAGCAGTCCTTCCGGTGTTTTACTTGCAGGTGTTGCAGGACTGGTTGCCGGAGCTATGTCAATGGCTACAGGGGAATATGTTTCCGTCTCATCTCAGGCGGATACCGAAAACGCAGCACTTGCCCAGGAAAAAAGGGAGCTGGAAACTGATTATCAGGGAGAGGTGCGGGAACTGACTTCACTTTATATGCAACGTGGACTGGAGCCAGAGCTTGCCCGGCAGGTTGCGGAGCAACTTATGGTCAAAGATGCCCTGGATGCTCATGCCCGTGAAGAACTGGGGTTGACGGATATAAATTCTGCACAGCCCCTACAGGCAGCTGTCTTTTCTGCCCTGAGTTTTTCCGCTGGTGCGGTGTTACCCTTAATCGTGGCATGGCTCTCCCCTCTGAAACTGGCTTTTTTGTTGATAATCCTTTCCACCCTTTTTTCACTGGCGGTCCTTGGCTATATATCTTCGGTTTTGAGTAAAGCCTCTCCTGTCAGGGCGATCATAAGAATTACGTTCTGGAGTACCATGGCTATGCTTTTGTCTATGGGGATTGGTCATTTTGCAGGGCAGGCCCTGCTTTAATGTTATGAAGCACAATTCGAGTAACTGAAACGGATAATCGGCGCCACGCTGGGATTTAAATCCATGAAGACGGCTTACGCCACCATCAAAGGTATTGAGGTGATGCGTGCACTACGCAAAGGCCAGGCCTCAGCATTTTATTATGGTGATCCCCTGGGCGAAATGCGCCTGGTAAGCAGAGTTTTTGAAATGTAAGGCCTTTGAATAAGACAAAACGCTGCCTCATCGCTAACTTTGCAACAGTGCCTGGAAAGGTTACATTTCTAAAAATTATAACGCTGACCTGGGGACCGGGAATATGTATTCATTTATCGCACGCCAGCCTATTTTTGACACAAAAATGCAGACCGTCGCTTATGAGCTGCTTTTCAGGGACGGAATGAACAATGCCTTTCCCGATGTTTCACCAGAATACGCCACGTCCAGAATGATTTCTGACCAGTTTTTATGCATCCCTGTTTCCCGTATAGCCAACAATCACAGTTCTTTTATTAATGTGCCGCACCAGATGATCATTAACGGACTGGGCAATACGCTGCCGAATGAAAAAGTGGTCATCGAAATTCTGGAAAATGCAGTCCCGGATGATGCGCTTTTCTGTGCCGTAAAGGATATGCACGACAGGGGTTACCAGCTTGCGCTCGATGATTTCACGATGGATGATGAATGGGACCGCTTTATGCAGTATATTTCTGTCATCAAATTTGATGTCAGAGACAATGACTATGAAGATATCCGGCAATATATCCACAGAAAAAGTCAGCTTCTGCAGGGCATAAAATTCCTTGCTGAAAAAGTGGAAACAAGGGACGAGTTTGAGCTTTACAGCCGGGCGGGTTTCGCGCTTTTCCAGGGATTTTTCTTCAGTCGCCCGGAAATCCTCAGAAATAAATGCCTTTCCCAGAACCCCCTGCCACTCTCCAGGCTGATGATGGAGGTGAACAGGGAAAACCTGGACTTTGCCGCGGTCGAACGTCTGCTTAAAACCGATCTGACGCTGTCATATAAAATCATGCGCTACGTCAGAAACATGCTGTTTAAATCACATGGCATAATTCAGGCGGACAATCTTACCCTGAAAGAAATGCTGATGTATCTGGGGGGCAAAGAACTCCGGCGGTTTGTTGCGGTGGCCGCCCTTTCAAATATGGGGCGTTCCGGCATCAGTGAACTTTATCATCTGAGCATGGTTCGCGGAAAATTCTGCGAATTAATTGCCGGAAAAATAAATAATGTTTCATTATCCTATAACGCATTTATATGCGGTCTGTTTTCATTGCTGGATGTCATTCTTGAACTCCCCATGGACGATTTAATTAAACAGATTTCAATCCCGCAAAACGTAACTGCCGCGCTTTGTGAACATAAAGGTGAACTTTTTGACATACTGACCCTGTCGTTATGTTATGAGAAACTTAACTGGGAGGAAACCGCGAAAATATGTAATACCCTCAATATCAGCGAGTTCACTGTTATAGAAACCATGCAGGCCGCAACAAAATGGGCGGACGAGCTCGCCGTCTGTTAAGGATATTTATCACAAGACAGGTAATGACTCCAACTTATTGATAGTGTTTTATGTTCAGATAATGCCCGATGACTTTGTCATGCAGCTCCACCGATTTTGAGAACGACAGCGACTTCCGTCCCAGCCGTGCCAGGTGCTGCCTCAGATTCAGGTTATGCCGCTCAATTCGCTGCGTATATCGCTTGCTGATTACGTGCAGCTTTCCCTTCAGGCGGGATTCATACAGCGGCCAGCCATCCGTCATCCATATCACCACGTCAAAGGGTGACAGCAGGCTCATAAGACGCCCCAGCGTCGCCATAGTGCGTTCACCGAATACGTGCGCAACAACCGTCTTCCGGAGCCTGTCATACGCGTAAAACAGCCAGCGCTGGCGCGATTTATCCCCGACGTATCCCCACTGTTCGTCCATTTCCGCGCAGACGATGACGTCACTGCCCGGCTGTATGCGCGAGGTTACCGACTGCGGCCTGAGTTTTTTAAATGGCGGAAAATCGTGTTGAGGCCAACGCCCATAATGCGGGCGGTTGCCCGGCATCCAACGCCATTCATGGCCATATCAATGATTTTCTGGTGCGTACCGGGTTGAGAAGCGGTGTAAGTGAACTGCAGTTGCCATGTTTTACGGCAGTGAGAGCAGAGATAGCGCTGATGTCCGGCAGTGCTTTTGCCGTTACGCACCACCCCGTCAGTAGCTGAACAGGAGGGACAGCTGATAGAAACAGAAGCCACTGGAGCACCTCAAAAACACCATCATACACTAAATCAGTAAGTTGGCAGCATCACCCTGCAAAAGAAAGCGGGAAAATCACGTGTCGTGGCCTATAAATTTACGTCCGGTTCATTTAATTACACGGCGTATCGTATATCAGATAAAAAGTTCTATAACCTTTCCGATACTTCCGGGAAAGGCAGTCTCGATTATCCGTTACCGGCCACAGCAAGACTCAGTTCGCCTTTCAATCCTGCAAGGCTTAACCCGGTATCGGGAAAAGTGAGTCCCCATAATGGCATTGATTATTCCATGCCCATGAACACGAAAATAGTCAGCGTCATCGACGGAAAAATCACCCGGGCCGAATACAACAGTACCATGGGATATTTTGTTGAAGTAACGGGAAAAGCCGGTGTTAAAACTCGCTATCTCCACCTCAATAAAATACTCGTTACTAAAGGGGCCAGGGTTACCCGGGGAGGTGCTATTGCGTTATCCGGTAACAGCGGACGTTCATCCGGTCCTCATCTGCATTACGAGCTGGTCATCAATAACAACCCTGTTAACTCTCTGGCGTTCCGGGCAGCGGCACCCGCTGATAACAAACTCGAACAGCATGCCTTTGCGCATGCCAGAGACTACGAACGATACCTGGACTGATAACGGGACCGCGACGCGGCCCCGTCTGCCGGATTAATTTTTTTTATCGTTTTCACTTCCGTGATGTTGATGATCTCCATGCCCTCCGTGGCCGTGGAAAAGATGCATTAGCGGGCAGACCAGCAATAACAGATATGGCCAGTAACCTGCCACATGTGACCAGTGTTCGCGCAGGAGGGCAAATGCCGCGATCGCGGCGACAGCAATAAGCGCATAGGTGGTACTTTTCATACTGGACTCCTTCTGTTCGTAACTGACCCTTCACTCAGTGTTATTTCCCGAGCCTGACACTTTTCAGACGCAACGCATTCACAATGACGCTGACGGAGGAAAGAGCCATGGCCGCCGCCGCAATAACTGGCGACAGCAGTATTCCATACACAGGATAAAGCAGACCTGCAGCCACAGGCACGCCAAGTGCGTTGTAGATAAATGCAAAAAACAGATTCTGACGGATATTTTTCATGGTGATCTCTGACAGATGACGGGCCCTGTTCAGTATCATCAAGTCGCCTTTGAGAAGGGTGACTCCGGCACTTTCAATTGCCACATCTGTACCCGTTCCCATGGCTATACCCACGTCAGCCGCTGCCAGCGCCGGGGCATCATTCACACCGTCTCCGGCCATCGCAACCACATGGCCAGACTCTTTCAGTCGGGTTATCACTGCTTTTTTGCCATCCGGCAGAATTCCGGCTTCAACCTCATCTATTCCCAGTTTCCGTGCGACTGCTTCAGCAGTAAGCTGGTTATCCCCGGTGAGCATAACAATGCGGATCCCCGCCTGACGCAAAGCTTTAAGCGCATCCGGCGTGGTTGTTTTCACGGGATCCGAGATAGCTATCAGGCCTGCAAGGTCCCCGTCTGTGGCCACATAGATAACGGTAGCGCCTTCCATCCGCAACGTATCCGCAACGGCCTTTTGATTATCAATAACGATACTGTTTTCCTGCATAGCCAGTTCATTACCAATAACAACCCGTTGACCTTCGACATCGCCTGAGACACCTTTACCCGACGGTGCATCGAAATGAGTGACTGCGGGTATTGCGATCCCCTTTTCCTGTGCTGCTTTAACTACTGCCATACCCAGCGGATGCTGCGAGCCTTTTTCCACTGCGGCTGTTACACGCAAAAGAGATGTTTCCCCACCCGGATTGAGACTGATAATCCCTGTCACCGTAGGCGAACCTTCCGTGAGCGTGCCTGTTTTGTCGACAACCAGCGTGTCCACTTTTTCAAGACGCTCAAGGGCTTCGGCATTCCTGATTAACACCCCGGCCTGGGCTCCTTTGCCCACCCCCACCATTATCGACATCGGCGTGGCCAGCCCCAGCGCGCAGGGACAGGCAATAATCAGGACCGACACAGCCGCAATGAGACCGTGCGCCATCCTGGGCTCGGGCCCCCAGACAGACCAGATCACGAAAGCAACAACCGCGATAAGTATCACCAGAGGAACAAACCAGCCTGAAACGCTGTCAGCCATTCTCTGGATGGGGGCACGCGAACGCTGTGCATCAGCGACCATCTGAACAATTCGTGAGAGCATTGTTTCATCACCGACTTTCTCTGCACGGATGATGAGACTCCCTGTCTGATTAATGGTCCCCCCGATGACAGGGTCACCCTCCGTTTTGGTAACCGGCATAGATTCCCCGGTCACCATCGATTCATCAACGGTTGTTTTGCCTTCGATCACAATACCGTCGACCGGAATACTCTCTCCTGGTCTGATGCGGAGCTTATCGCCAGGCAGAACATCTTCCGCATTAATATCCGTTTCATGACCGTCATGATCCAGCCGCCTGGCGGTTTTGGGGGCAAGATTCAGTAGTGCAGTAATGGCACCTGAGGTTTGTTCCCGTGCCCGCAGCTCAAGAACCTGTCCCAGCAGAACAAGCACCGTAATAACTGCTGCGGCTTCAAAATAAACGGCCACCAGGCCATCCATGTTTCTGAACGATGCAGGAAACCAGGAGGGGAAGACGGTTGCAATGACGCTGTACACCCAGGCTACGCCGGTGCCCATTGCAACAAGGGTAAACATATTCAGGGAGCGGTTACGTAACGACATTCCGGCCCGGGCGAAGAATGGCCAGCCACACCACAACACGACAGGAGAGGCCAGAAGCAGCTGCAGCCATGTGTTGTACTGTGGCGGTACTGTATTCCTCAAGGCGGGAAACAGATGAGATCCCATTTCGAGTACCAGAACCGGAAACGCCAGCAACAACCCCAGCCAGAAGCGTCTTGTCATGTCGTGAAGTTCATCACTCGGCCCCGTGGATGCCGTGGCTACGAGCGGCTCCAGTGCCATTCCACAGACAGGACAGCTTCCGGGACCACTGCGGCGTATCTCCGGGTGCATCGGACATGTCCACACACCTTCAGAATTCTCTTTTTCCGCCTGGTTGTGAGGCTGTTTTATCTGATCAGGGCTGACTTCGTGATGATCGTGGTGATGGTGATGGGAATGTTCACTGGCATCTTCGGTAAAATAATGATCGGGATGGGCTTTAAATTTGCTCTCACAGCTGGCGGAGCAGAAATAAAGCTGATGGTCCTGGTATCGAATGCTGCTGTGCGCCTTGTCAGGCAGGATGACCATCCCGCACACGGGATCTCTCACCTTATGCAATACGTGGCCCTCGTCCGGGGATAATGTCTGCTCAGAAGCAGTCTGGTTGTTGTGTTGCACTGCATTGTCATTTTTCACAGTAACTCTCCTTATGCATACCGAAGCATCTTCTGTCTTCAGGGTATGTCATGGATGCGATTACCACGAATATCGCCGGCACAGGAGTGCCTGCTACCGGCGTCCCGTTATCAGCCGTTCCGCTGACTATTCGATTCGCTGGAAGACTTTTTTACTTCCATCCGGTGAGAATGCGATAACATCGTAAGCCTCTTTTCGGGCTCCCATCTCCATTCCAGGACTTCCTGCTGGCATACCGGGGGTGGCGAGACCGTATATACCCGAACCAGACTGCATTGCCTTATGTATCGTTGTCGCAGGCACATGGCCTTCAATGATCAAATTACCGGCAACCGCGGTATGACAACTTCGTAGTCCTGCAGGAACAGCATGCTTTTCTTTCAGGGCTGACAGCGCCTGATCATTCATGACGTGAGTTCGTACTTCGAACCCGTCTTTTTCCATCGCTTTGCCCCACAGGGAACAACAGCCACAGTTTTCAGATTTGTACATATCAATCACTTTTTCACTCGCCATCGCGGGTAGTGAAAGACCGAGAGCCAGCGCCATTAGAACCACTTTTTTCATACTCACCTCTGTATATTATCGATATAAACCCTGACGTCAGGGTGAATCAGTAAAGAAGGACACCCACAGGGGGTGCCCTTTCAGGTTCAGGACACGCTTTTTTTATGTCTGCGCAGCCAGATTAATTTGTAGGCGGCAGGAATAATGAACAGGGACAGCAGCGGAGCCGTGATCATCCCACCAATCATGGGTGCCGCAATACGGCTCATGACTTCTGAACCTGCGCCGGTTCCCCAGAGTATTGGCAGCAGACCCGCAATGATCACCGCCACGGTCATGGCTTTCGGCCGGACACGCAGTACGGCACCATGATAGAGGGCTTCATCAAGACCTTCCGGTGTGAACGTCTCTTTACGGGACAATTCCGGGTGCGCTTCAATGGCATGACGCAGATACATCAGCATGACCACGCCAAACTCTGCTGCCACCCCGGCCAGGGCGATAAACCCGGTTCCGGTCGCCACTGACATATGGAAGCCCTGCCAGTACAGGAACCATATTCCGCCAACCAGGGCGAACGGCAGGCTCATCAGGATCAGCAGGGCTTCGTCAACCCGGCGGAATGCCAGATACAACAGGATGAAAATGATCATCACCGTCATCGGCACCATCAGCTTCAGTTTCTTGTTGGCATGCTCAAGCAGTTCAAACTGTCCGGAGAATGCCACACTGGTTCCCGGTCTCAGTTTCACTTTCTCGCTGATGGCCGTCTTAATGTCGTTAACCACCGACACCATGTCCCTGCCGCGGGCATCAACATAAATCCAGCTGGCTGGCCGGGCATTTTCGGTTTTCAGCATGGTTGGTCCAGAAACGACGTTAATATCCGCGACATCGCCCAGCGTGATCTGCTGCTTCATCGGGGTCAGGATCGGCATCTGTTTCAGCGCCTGCGGACTGTTCCGGTAATCCTGCGGGTAGCGAATGTTAATAGGGTACCGGGCCACCCCTTCAACCGTCTCACCCACCATAGCACCTCCGATTGCTGAAGAGACGAACAGCTGGACATCACCTACCGTCATCCCGTAGCGGGAGGCTTTCTCCCGGTTGATATCGATATCGATGTAGCGCCCGCCCTCAAGTCGCTCAGCCAGGACAGACACCACGCCAGGCACGGTTTTGGCTACCGCCTCGATACTCTGCGCCGTCGCGTCGATATCGGACAGAACAGTCCCGGACACTTTGATACCTATCGGGCTTTTGATCCCGGTTGAGAGCATATCAATACGGTTACGGATAGGCGGCACCCAGAGGTTTGCCAGACCCGGTAAACGGACTGTCCTGTCGAGTTCATCAATAATCTTGTCAATTGTCATGCCGGGACGCCACTGATCCTCAGGTTTGAGCTGGATCGTGGTTTCCACCATTTCGAGCGGCGCGGAATCCGTTGCGGTCTCTGCTTTACCGGTCTTGCCAAATACAGAAGCCACTTCAGGAACGCTTTTGATTAACTTGTCTGTTGTCTGCAGGAGCGCTGCAGCTTCTGCCGGAGAGACGCCAGGCAAGGTCGACGGCATATACAGCAGATCGCCCTCGTTAATCTTCGGCAGAAATTCACCGCCCACCTGACTCAGTGGCCAGATAACCGTGAAAATGGACAAGGCCGCAACCAGCAGGGTTGTTTTTGGCCAGTGGAGGACCCGCAGCAGCAAAGGATGATACGCTTTGATCAGCACCCGGTTCAGGGGGTTACTTGTCTCGGCAGGAATTTTCCCCCGGATCCAGAATCCCATCAGAATAGGAATGACGATGATGGCCAGTGCGGCCGCTCCCGCCATGGAGTACGTTTTCGTGAATGCCAGCGGGCCAAACAGACGACCTTCCTGCCCTTCCAGGGTAAAGATAGGAATAAAGGACAGGGTGATGATCAGCAGGCTAATGAACAACGCGGGTCCCACTTCCACGGAGGCGTCGGTAATCACCTTCCAGCGGGTGGCGTTGTCAATCTGCTCACCCGGATGCTGATGATCCCACTCCTCAAGCCGTTTGTGCGCATTTTCAATCATCACAATGGCGGCATCCACCATCGCACCGACGGCAATCGCTATCCCTCCCAGCGACATGATATTGGCGTTCAGTCCCTGGAAGTGCATGACGATAAAGGCGATACACAGGCCAAGCGGCAGAGAGATAATCGCCACCAGGGCAGAACGTACGTGCCACAGGAACAGAGCACAGACGATGGCCACCACGATAAACTCTTCCAGAAGTTTGGAACTGAGGTTATCAATCGCCCGGTCGATTAACTGGCTGCGATCGTAGGTGGTCACGATTTCAACGCCTTCCGGCAGGCTGGCCTTCAGCGTCTCCAGTTTATCCCTCACTGCCGTGATAACGTCGCGCGCATTTTTACCCGACCGCAGGATCACCACGCCGCCAGCGACTTCTCCCTGGCCGTTCAGCTCGGCAATACCACGCCTCATTTCGGGCCCGGTCTGCACGCGGGCAACATCCCGCAGATAAACCGGCACGCCGTTCTCACCTGTTTTCAGGACGATGTTATTAAAATCATCAATGCTCTGAAGATAACCGCTGGCACGGACCATATACTCCGCTTCGGCCATTTCAACGGATGAGCCACCGGCCTCCTGGTTAGACGATTCAAGTGCCTGTTTCACTTCGGGCAGGCTGATACCGTACTGGGACAGTTTTACCGGATTGACCTGAATCTGGTACTGTTTCACCACGCCGCCAACCGAAGCGACCTCAGCCACGTTCGGGATGGTTTTCAGCTCAAATTTCAGGAACCAGTCCTGCAGAGAGCGCAGTTCTGAAAGGTCGTGTTTTCCGTTGCGATCGACAAGGGCATATTCAAATATCCAGCCCACTCCCGTGGCGTCCGGGCCGATTTCAGAGCTCACACCCGCAGGCAGTTTGCCCTGAACCTGATTCAGGTATTCCAGCACGCGCGAACGGGCCCAGTACAGATCGGTGCCGTCTTCAAAAATGACATACACATACGAATCACCGAACTGTGAAAAGCCACGCACGGTTTTTGCGCCAGGTACGGACAGCATGGTGGTGGTAAGCGGATAGGTGACCTGGTTTTCTACAATCTGCGGGGCCTGTCCGGGATAGCTGGTTTTAATAATGACCTGCACATCTGACAGGTCAGGCAGCGCATCGACCGGCGTGTTAATTATCGTCCATGTGCCCCAGATGCTGAGAAACAGTGCGCCCATCATGACCAGGAAACGGTTGGCGACAGAGCGCCGGATAATCCATTCAATCATCGTCGTCTCCTCAGTGCCCTGAATGCATATTTACAGGCTGCTCAGACATTGCTGGCATACTGTTTTCTGTTTTTTCAGGGTGGCGCATACGTTCCAGCGCGCCCGTAATATTGGCTTCGGAGTCAATGAGGAACAGGCCACTGACCACCACGGTATCGCCTTCATTCAGGCCGGAGCCAATGCCGGACTGTTGCTGTGATTCATGCAGAACGTGGATCTGTTTCGGCACAAACTTGCCTTCATCATCAACAGTAATCACGCGCTGTTCTTTGCCGGTATCGATAACGGCCTGGCTTGGTATCAGCAGCATCTCCTGGCTCTTGGTATTCAGTTTCAGATAGGCATTCATGCCCGGCTTGAGAAACTCATCCTTATTAGAAACCTGGAGACGGACCTGAAGCGTACGGGTTGTCTGATCCACGCTGGGAAGAATGTTCCATTTTTCGACATGGAATGTTTTATCCGGATAAGCCGGTACCGAAATTTCAAACTGCGACGTATCTTTCAGCAGATAGGCGATAGATTCTGGCACTGCAGCGCTGATCCAGACCGGGTCCATCCCCTGAATCTGAGCCACTACTTTATCTTTCGAAATATTCATTCCGGTGCGCAGGTCAAACGCAGTAATGACACCATCAATAGGTGCTTTAATGGTAAAACGGGTCTGGATTGTGCGGGTTGAACGCAGCCTTTGAATATCCTCTTCCGGCATACCAGCCAGACGAAGTCGCTCCAGAACCCCTTTTATCTGGGTTGACGTACCGCCTGTACCGGATAACAGCAGGAACTCACTTTGTGCCTCAACCCATTCAGGAATGGTGATATCGATAAGCGGAGTGCCTTTCTTCACATGATCGCCAATCGTCAGGGGATACACTTTTTCGACGAAACCGTCAGAACGCGCCTGCACAATGACAAACTGATACTCGTTGTAACTGACATTAGCCGGGATTGTCTGGGAATAATTCAGCATTCCTCGCGTAACTTTTTGCGTTTTTAATCCCAGATTCTGAACCTGGGTTGGATCGATACGGATCCCGCCACTGCTTTTATCGCCACTTTCATCAGCATATTTCGGCACCAGGTCCATATCCATAAAGGGAGATTTTCCGGGTTTATCAAATTTGGTATCCGGTTTCATCGGGTCATACCAGAAAAGTACCTTTCGCTCCGGTGCCTTTTGTTCGGTTTGTACTGTTTTTTGTGATGAGTTTACATACTGCCAGGCAGTAACCGATATCAGCCCCCCTGCTATGAGGCTGCTGATAATTATTGCAGCATATTTTATCTTTAAAGAAGCCATACAATTTCTCGCTGAAAAATCAAAACACCTGGCATATGCGCCCGATCATTCATTCACAGTAATCCCTTAATGAATGTTCAGGCGCACTGGATGTATTCGCTCCGGACTGATAATCAGGATTGCGTAACGTTAATGCTTTTGAGTAAGGAGATATTGCCCTGCTGAATAAACGAGAAATCGACATGGTTGCCGGTTTTCAGGGCATTGATAGCGTCGTCTGCATTAACAAAAGTGAAGCGCATGGTCATTGCAGGCCAGCCCACAGCAGGGATTGCTTCGTGCGAAATGGTAATCTTTTTACTATTCATATCAATGTCTTTAACGACACCGGTGCCCTTGATAACCTGCTGTACCGAAGCATCACTGGCAGCATTCATATCGCCATGCTGATGTGTTTCAGCATGAAGACCGGCAGAAAACATGACAGAGAAGGCACCAAATAAAACGGCTTTAAGTGAATTACGCATTTTTAATTTCCTGATTAATTAAATAAATTTACTCTACCCAACCGCCACCCAGCGCGGTAAACAGATTAATTTCGTTAACCTGTCGGGAATAGGTAAGATCGAGAATGGTTTGCTGCGTAGCGAAGAGGGAACGTTCTGCATCCAGCACTTCGATGTAACTGACAGCACCACTTGCATATAATCCTCTGGCACGCTGGAGAGTTATCTGAAGTGAATCAAGATAACGCTGCTGTGACTCAAGTTGCTGGCTAAGGCTGTCGCGCAGCGCAAGCGTGTCGGAAACATCCTTAAAGGCTGACTGAATTTTTTGTTCGTAATTAACCACCGATTGTTGCTGGCGAATTTCAGCCAGCTTCAGATTGGCTTTATTCCTGCCAGCATTAAAAATAGGAATTTCAATTTTAGGGATAAAATTCCACATTCCACTTCCTGACGTAAACAGGCTTGACAGCTCCGTACTGCTTGCGGAAAGACCACTGGTCAGGGTAATGGAGGGGAAAAAGGCCGCTCGCGCTGCGCCAATATTGGCATCAGCCGCTTTCAGCTGATATTCCGCTTCCATAATATCCGGTCGCTGCAGCAAAATTTGTGAAGATAGATTTGGTGGCAATTTTACTGGTGCGATCTCCCCGCCTTTCATCCCTTTTTCTGACGGAAGTGCGCGGTACGTTCCCAGCACCAGTTGCAGGGCATTGTTTGCCTGAGCCAGATCGCCTTCTCGTTTGGCTATTTCGGCGCGGGTACTTTCGATTTGTCCTCTCGCCTGTTCAAGTGCCAGAACGTTCGTACTCCCGGTCACGAGCTGTTGCTCAACGAAAGCATAGGACTGTTCATAATTTTTCAGCGTTTCCCGCGCAATACGGAGTTGTTCGTACGCCAGTTGCTGGCTGAAATAGCTCTGTGAAACGTTGGAGACCAGCAGGATGTGTACGGCACGACGGGCTTCTTCGCTGGCAAAGTAGTTCTGGCGATCAGCCTCACTCATGTTCTTAAGTTTGCCAAAAAAATCGAGCTCATAGCTGAGCTCCAGACCCGCGTCGTACTCCTGTGTGGTCGGCTTGTCACCTTTCAGACCACCGTTGTATGTGATCCCGGATGAGGCATTCAGTTGGGGATAACGATCTGCATCCGTGACGTTGAACTGGGCCCGGGCCTCTTCAACCTTCAGGGCAGCCATTCTCAAATCACGGTTATTATTCAGGGCTTCACCGATCAGCCTGCTGACCTGGGGATCGACAAAAAAGTTTCGCCAGCCCGTATCCTGATAGCTGTTTACCGCAGGCGTCAGACTGTTTTTAGACAATGAAAACTGCTGGGGAACCGGAGCTGGCGGACGCTGATATTCAGGTGCCAGAGAAACACAACCAGCCAGGATGAATATGGTACTGATGCTGAGTAATTTTAATTTGAACATAACGCTTCTCGTACAGGCAGACCTGGTAAATGGTTCAAACGAAGTCCAGAGTATTGATAGGGATACTTTACCGAACGCTCTCTGTTTGCCGGGTGACAGGATAATGACAATGTTGTCATTTTTGCTGTAATCCGTTGATAACGATCGTGGGCGCAATAAAATGACATTAGCAGCCAGCCGGGGAGCATGATGAAAATATTAATCGTTGAAGACGAAATTAAAACAGGTGAATATCTCAGCAAGGGGCTGACAGAGGCGGGGTTCGTCGTGGATCACGCTGATAATGGTCTGACCGGATATCATCTTGCCATGACAGCCGAGTATGATTTAGTCATCCTGGATATCATGCTGCCTGATGTAAACGGCTGGGATATCATCCGTATGCTGCGCAGTGCCGGAAAGGGGATGCCGGTATTACTGCTGACGGCCCTTGGCACGATTGAACACAGGGTCAAAGGACTTGAGCTGGGTGCGGACGATTATCTGGTGAAGCCCTTTGCGTTTGCTGAACTGCTCGCCCGGGTAAGAACCCTCCTCAGGCGGGGAAACACGATGATCACGGAAAGCCAGCTTAAAGTGGCTGACCTCTCGGTTGATCTCGTATCCAGAAAAGTCAGCCGCGCCGGGAACCGCATTGTGCTCACCAGTAAAGAGTTCAGCTTGCTGGAATTCTTCATTCGCCATCAGGGAGAAGTTCTTCCCCGCTCCCTGATTGCCTCTCAGGTCTGGGACATGAATTTTGACAGCGACACTAACGCGATTGATGTCGCAGTAAAGCGACTCCGCGCTAAAATAGACAACGATTACGGGACAAAACTGATCCAGACAGTGCGGGGCGTGGGCTACATGCTGGAGATCCCGGATGCATAGCAAACCGTCCAGACGACCTTTCTCACTCGCTCTGCGGCTGACCTTTTTTATCAGCCTGTCCACAATACTGGCGTTTATCGCCTTCACCTGGTTTATGCTGCATTCTGTTGAAAAGCATTTTGCCGAGCAGGATGTCAGCGATCTGCAACAAATCAGCACCACACTGAGCCGTATACTCCAGTCCCCGGCAGATCCGGATGAAAAAAAAGTAAGCAAAATAAAGGAATCAATTGCCAGCTACCGCAACGTTGCCCTTTTGCTCCTCAATCCCAGGGGTGAAGTGCTCTTGAGCTCAGCTCAGGGGGCGGCACTACGCCCGGCAGTGAATTCAGCAGATTTTAGCGAGCACAGCCGCGCACGGGATGTCTTTCTCTGGACGGTGGAGGATCCTGCGGGACCGATGGATACCGGGTCCGGAATGAAGATGGAAACATACCGGATTATCGCCTCCTCTGGCCAGGCGATATTTCAGGGCAAACAGCAGAACTATGTCATGCTGACTGGCCTCTCCATTAATTTCCATCTCCATTACCTTGATGCGCTGAAAAAAAATCTGATTGCAATCGCTGTTGTGATAAGCCTGCTGATTGTTCTGATCATTCGCATCGCTGTCCGTCAGGGGCATCTGCCCCTTCGTAATGTCAGCAATGCCATTAAAAGCATCACCTCCGAGAATCTTGATGCGCGGCTGGAACCGACACGGGTTCCCATTGAGCTGGAGCAACTGGTTATCTCGTTCAATCATATGATTGGAAAGATTGAGGATGTCTTTACCCGCCAGGCCAATTTCTCTGCCGATATCGCGCACGAGATCAGAACGCCCATCACCAATCTGGTGACACAGACTGAAATCGCGCTGAGTCAGGATCGAACCCAGAAGGAACTTGAGGATGTCCTCTACTCCAGCCTGGAAGAGTATAACCGGATGACCAAAATGGTCAGCGACATGCTGTTCCTGGCGCAGGCAGACAATAATCAGCTGATACCTGACAGGGTCATGTTTGACCTCAGAGCGGAAGTCATGAAAGTCTTCGAGTTTTTCGAAGCCTGGGCCGAAGAACGCAATATCACGCTCAAATTTGACGGGATGCCCTGCCTGGTTGAGGGAGATCCACAAATGTTCAGAAGGGCGATCAATAATCTGTTATCCAATGCCCTGCGTTATACCCCGGAGGGACAGGCAATCACCGTCTCAATAAGAGAGCAGGAGAGCTTTTTTGACCTTGTGATTGAAAATCCGGGGAAACCGATCCCTGAAGAACATTTATCAAGGCTGTTTGACCGTTTTTATCGGGTGGATCCATCCAGACAACGAAAAGGAGAAGGCAGCGGCATCGGCCTTGCGATTGTGAAGTCAATCGTGGAAGCACATCACGGAAGAGTGCAGGTGGAATCAGACGTACGCTCCACGCGTTTTATCTTATCCGTGCCCAGACTGGAGAAAATGATCCCGGAAACCCAATGCTGAAAATAAAGATGTAAATGACAAAGATGTCATTAGCCTGTCATGCAGCAAACAGAAGCCATTCGATATAATTAGTGCAACTTATCAGGAAGGCTGGATTGCTTCATCAATACCCGGCGTCAGAGTACGCCAGGAAATGAATATCCAGCCCTCTTCCGGAGAAATAAACGCTGCCGAACTTGTTTCAGTTATGGAACTGAAAACACCGGTTGTACTTCCCCGGACATCACTAATTCAGAAATGGAGAGTTATCATGAAAAATATCGTATTAGCATCCTTGCTGGGCTTTGGTTTAATTTCATCGGCCTGGGCCACTGAAACCGTGAATATCCATGATCGCGTCAACAATGCACAGGCTCCTGCTCACCAGATGCAGTCTGCTGCGGCTCCTGTCGGGATCCAGGGGACTGCTCCTCGTATGACCGGTATGGACCAGCATGAACAGGCCATTATTGCTCATGAAACCATGACGAACGGCTCGGCGGATGCGCACCAGAAAATGGTGGAAAGTCATCAGAAGATGATGGGAAATAACACGGTATCCACGACCGTCCCGTCAACGTCTTACGCGGCGATGAATGAGCATGAAAGAGCAGCGGTTGCCCATGAATTCATGAATAACGGGCAATCCGGCCCACATCAGGCCATGGCCGAAGCGCACCGCCGCATGATCAATGCAGGCTGAATGCGACGGTAGTATCCGTGCTGTTACCTTTTCCCTGATAGATTTTCCTGAAACAACGTTGCTACATTTTTGCCCCCCGTCAGGGGGCTTTTTTGTCTGACTCAGCTACACTTAACCGGTACCTGTCTGAAAGGAATTATTATATGAAAATCAAAAACACCCTTTTTGTAATATTAATGTTATCCCTGCCAGCCATTTCTGCTGAACATTCGGAAATGAAAATGTCAGATATGCACTCATCGGCATCATCACAGGAATATATGGCTGGCATGAAAAATATGCATGAAAAAATGATGGCCGCCGTTAATGAATCCAATCCCGATAAGGCCTTTGCAAAAGGTATGATCGCACACCATGAAGGGGCAATCGCAATGGCTGAGACCGAGCTCAAATACGGAAAAGATCCCGAAATGAGAAAGCTTGCGCAGGACATCATTAAAGCTCAAAAAGGTGAAATTGAGCAGATGAATAAATGGCTTGACAGTCATAAATAATGAACACTGGAGTGTTGTCTTGCGCACCCTCTTAGGGTACCCCGGACACGAAAATATATAGCACTTAACTAATTAATAACCCTAATAATTTCGGTTTTTTAATGTAACTTTCTTTTCTGAACGGAAATAATAGTCATACAATTTAATTTTCTTGTAATTACTCCTACTTTTAATCAGGTACTGGACGATGGATAACGACTCCCGCCTGAGAGGGAAAATCCGTCTGGTTACCTGGCGCTATACTTAACCGATTGATCGACATGCCATGCTGGTAAAATATTAAAATCCTCCCCCATAAATCTGAACCACATGACAGGATTGATAGTCAGGCAGTATTTCACATTCATTGCTAAAAAAATAAAAATAAGCATGCATCTTCTCGAAGATTAATTACCTTCCATCTTGTAAAAAAGAATCAAATCCTCTAATAATATCTCGATTCCCGCTTTTTTTAATACATCTTTCCGCTCGGCATATATTTTCCTCAACATATCTTCAAACCCCTTGCCAAGATGAATTTGTTTATGGCAGTTGCAACATAGTGATATGATATTCTCTTCCACATCCAGTGAATTCTCAAAATAGTCTTGCTTTGACATCGGGACAATGTGATGAGGTTCTGTGTAATTTAGAGGAGAGTTTCGCCTTCTGAACGTTGGATGGTCGCAATTAATTTCACATTTATAATCAGCTTTGTTAAGCGCATTTTTTGAAACAGATTTACTTCTTGGGTATGAGAGTCCATTTTTGACTTCTATTGCAGCTTTCTTAGGTTTCGCTTTTTCGCTATACTCAAATGTCTGAGTAACGTCAAAGTGATTACTTTCTTCTAGAGCAGTGATCAAATCATTATCTGAGTAAAAATCAATGCTTGAGCTTTCGTTCGTACTAAAAAAATCTAGTTCTTTTATTGCCTGAACAAGTTCTTCACGGATAGTCCATAAATTTCGCTTTGGGTTTCCTTTAATTTCTCTACTTTTCATGACTGTAATGAATTTTGTCCCGGAAGCAATCTTTCCGACTCCTTTAACCTCGAATCGGCCAAGCTGCTTCTGAACTCTTCCACCCAACCCATTGATTACACCATTAGCACTCATACTGTGCAGGTCGTACTTCTTGCCGATATCGAAACATGTACAGGAATGGTCTGGCTCAATGAACCATTTTTTTAACGCTGCAATACTTTTGTCATCAAAAACTTTTTTATCCCTTAATAAAATCTTCCATTCTTCAACGCTAATATCTATATCACAGACGTATTCACCATCAATTACTTCACATATTTTTTCAATCATGTCCATAACTCTCTTGTAACACAGGCTTTGTAATAATGTAAAATCCGTTACACGGCGTTGTATGTAATGTCATTGTCTCTTGGACTCCTACAGTCCAAAACAACTTTGTGTTTTGTTGTCCAAAAACTTTTTGTTGCAGTGAGTTCTCACTGAGATAAATCTCGCCTTGAGCGTATCACATCAGCAGACTTCCTCTCAACCTTATGGACTTAACCCGGTCATTCTTCACGACAAAGAAAGTACGGCATTTTACATGACGAAGAGACGGTCTCAGTTTCACATGACCGGATAACGTTTTTAATGTACTTCATTATTACGGCACGGGTGTTCAAAGAGTATTTTAAAATATTAATCATTTTGTTTAACGGGTGGATACCTACAAATTTTAACATTTACTAATCAAGATAGCAGTTATACGTACTGTCCCGGCAAAAATCCTGAGGTTTACAGATTCCCTCACCGTAACAGACCCGGTCATTCCCCCTGGTCCTCCGGAGAGTCTAGTACGAGTGATAAACGTGAATTCCTGTACCTGAAGTTCAGCCGCTGGCAGATAAGTCGTGAACTATAATTACACTCAGTCAGATCCAAACACCTTTTCATCTGCATATATACTTTGTACATACCAGGAGATTACATGCAGGCACCCGGTATACCGGAGAATGAAGAACAGAGGCTGAAGTCCCTGTATATTACCGGCCTTCTTGATACCCGTGACGATGAGCGTTTTGAACGCCTGACGCGGCTGGCCCGCAAAGCCTTTCAGGTCCCGGTGGCCCTGATAAGCCTGCTGGATCGCGAGCGCCAGTGGCTCCTCGCCTGCCAGGGCGTCGGCGTGCGCGAAACCCCGCGTAACATCTCGTTCTGCGGGCATGCCATTCTGCAGGAGGGGCCCTTCATTGTTCACGACGCAGCTGCTGATGAGCGGTTCCGTGACAATCCCCTGGTCACCGGTGAGCCCCACATCCGGTTCTACGCCGGCCAGCCGGTGAGCCTGCCCGACGGCACGGTGGCCGGCACGCTGTGCCTGATCCACACCGTTCCCCGCGCCTTCACGGATGATGACATTGCGTCCCTCCGGGATCTGGCCTGTATCGTGGAAGACGAATTCGAGGCCATCAGCATGGCCATGACGGACAGCCTGACGGGCATTCCCAACCGGCGCGGGTTTTACCGCGCCGGCGAAAAACTCTTCCGCGCGATGAACCGGCAGGATGCGTCGTTCAGCCTCATCTATTTCGATCTGGACAGGTTCAAGCCGGTGAACGATCTCTGGGGACACGCAGAGGGAGACGAGGTGCTGAAGGTTTTTGCCGGCTTTTTACATCAGCACCTCGAACCGGGCGAAATAGCAGGCCGCCTCGGCGGGGATGAGTTTGCCGCCCTGATCCGGCGAAACGGGAACACGAGTTCTTTTCTGCAAGCGCTGAGTGCCAGTTTGGATCATTACAATGACACCTCGGGTAAGCCCTACAACATCAATTATTCCTTTGGCGAACTGATCAATAACGCAGACCAGTACGCGACGCTGGCGGAAATGATCGGCAAATGTGACGAAGTGATGTACCTGAAGAAAAAACGAAAGACCCTCTCCCGGAAAGCAGAACCGTGACGCTTTCCTTCCCGGCTGATCCCCTGCCCCGGGGTTCAGCCGGACGGCAGGAACAATATATTTAACCTCATGGCGCATAAAGTCATTTATATTTGCTCATGGCGCAATAATCCTCTCATCGCAACAATTACTCGTTTTTGTGTCCATGCTGCAATAATTCCTCTCTTCCTCTCCCGAGATCCGAAAAAAGGTAAATTCGGATCTCTGGGGGAGCCGATATGGTGAAAATAAGTTTGCTGTAGTGGGTAAGAATTTCCGTGAGAAGGGGAAAGGGTCTCAGTCCCGTCAGCATAGTTCCGTATGCCACCAGAATCGCAATGGCAGAAAGCATCTGATAGGCACGTTCGTATATAGAAACGCTGGATGCAAGTGGTCACGTTTATGCGCTTGTAAAGGCTTGCGGTAACTATTAGGTTATGTTCTGTACTGACGTCCCGGGTGCGTAAACGCAGATTTCAATTTTTGATAGACATGTTAAAAGGAGGTAACAGTGAAGCTATTCCCGAATGGCTCTGAATGGCGTAAATGGGATCTGCATGTTCATACCCCTTCGTCATCACTTGAGAATCAGTATCGGAATGACTGGGAAGCTTATCTTTCTGCAATTGAAGCGTTTGGCGACGAGGTCGCTGTCATGGGGGCGACCGACTACTGCACTATCTCCGGGTATGAGAAGCTGCTCGCATACCGTGCGCAGGGCCGGATAGCCAATATTGAGGCCGTTTTTCCTAATATAGAATTTCGCATCACGCCTGAAACACAAAAAGATAAGGGTGTGAATATTCATCTTATTGTCAATCCGGCGGATGCAGGTCACGTTGACAAAATAAAACACGCGCTGGGCCGGCTTCACTTCCGTTACTGCGGGCAGAACTATTCCTGCAGCGATCAGCAGCTGACTGAACTGGGGATTGCGGTAGCAGGGTTGTCCTCTCCCGAGAAAAATCTGCGCGACGGCATTAACCAGTTCAAGCCTTCTTTTGACGTCTTTGAAGACTGGCTGAGGAGTGAAACCTGGCTGCGGAACAACGTTATTGTCATTGCATCTAACAGCTCAGGAGACGGAATCTCCGGGCTCCGGGACAATGGTCTTCTTGCTGTCCGGCAGAACATCTATCGCCTAGTTGATGCGATTTTTTCTGGTAACCCGCAGGATTGTGAGTACTTTCAGGGACGCGGCAGCGACAGCAGGGCTGAAGTCATCAGTAAATACGGCAAGCTACTCCCCTGCCTTCACGGTTCGGATGCACATGGACTGACTAAAATTTTTCGTCCCGACGGGGATCGTTTTTGCTGGATTAAAGCCGATCCTACTTTTGCGGGATTAAAACAGGTACTGTACGATCACACTCGCGTCAGGATCCAGAAAACGTCCCCCCATACAAAAACGCCTTATCAATATATTAAACACGTCTGTTTTACGGATCGCAGTGGCCATGCACTTTTTTCAGACCAGCCTGTAAACTTCAGTCCCGACCTGAATGCAATCATAGGCGGGAAGTCTTCAGGCAAATCTCTGCTGCTTTACCACATGGCATGCGCCATTAACGCTGATGAGGTTAGCGAGAAAATCAGGATCTCAGGACAAGCCGCCTATGACGACTTTAGCAATCTCGATGTTGAAGTCACATGGGGAAACGGTGAAGTTAGTTCATTACATGGTGACGACTGCCGGCCAGTGACCTACATTCCGCAGCTCTATATCAATCACCTTGCCGAACGTAGCGGTCAGCTTCAGCTAAATCAGCTGGTCGAGGAAATTCTGTATCAGAATAATAATTTCAAAGCTTTCGCAGTTGAGAATACCGCACAGCGGGAAGCGACTATACGGGTTATAAAAACCAGGATTGATTACCTTACCGAGCTGCGCAAAAAATATAGCGAATGCGGTAAGGAAATGGAGAAGTACGGCACGGAAAAGGCGGTAAGTGATGAAATTAGGCGGCAGGAGGAGAAGATAGCTCAACTGAGGAAGCAGGCATCGTTTACACCGGATGAAGAAAAGCAGTATATGGCACTCAGACTGCGCACGGACAACCTTCAATCCCGTCGGCGCGCGATAGAAGATCTTACTGATGCCAGCAGAAGCCTGAAAGAAAGCCTTTATCGGCATGCCGGTAGCACGATACAAAGCCTTACCGACCAACTCAGGCTGGATATTCCGCTGTCTGAGAATTCCTCTTTTTTGGAGAAAAGCCTTCGTCAGCTGGAGGCCCGTCTTTCAGCTGCTGTCAGTGACTTCATTGGTCGCCACGAGGCCCGTTTTGGTTGCATCCCCGCAAGGCTGAGGCGGATTGATACCGAAAGCGCAGCCAAAAGGGAAACGCTGCTTCCCCTGTCGGTAAAAATTACCGATCAGGAAACGCTCAAAGCATCCACGGCTGCGCTTGAAAAGGAAAAAGAAAAACTCAGACAGCTACAACAGTTCTCTGAACGCCGTCGGTCCATTTTACAGGAAGGCAATGATACAAAAAGCCAGCTCCAGACAGAGTATGCGCGCCTTACTGGCCTTTATCAGGCTTACGTGGACGAGCTAAGCAAGCCTGAATACCACCCTGAAGGCGAAATTAGCGTAATCGCTCGCATATCCTTCAATGCTGAGAAGTTTGATCGCTTCACCGGCTGCTTTGACCGGCGAGGGAACATAAACCTCCTGCTCGGCGATCTGGCCAGCCCGAAAGGCGGCTACTCATTTTCCGCTGATAGCCATGCGGATACGATCGCAGGCATCTATGATCGCTACAGAAGCGGCGGGGTTGCTCCCGCTCTTCGTAAGGGCATTGAGGATTCTGATATTCTGAGTTATCTCTATGATGACTGCTACCTGATTGATTTTTCTGTCCGTTACCGCAGCGACGATATCGTGCAGATGTCGCCAGGCAAACGGGGTCTGGTGCTGCTTAACCTGATCCTTCACCTGAGCAATTCGCGACACCCTATCCTTATTGATCAGCCTGAAGACAATCTCGATAACCGGACGATTTATTCCCAGCTCAATGATTTCGTCAGGCAGCGTAAGGCGGACCGGCAAATCATTATGGTGACGCACAATGCCAACCTCGTCGTGGGAACGGATGCCGAATGCGTGATCGTATCTAACCAGAGTGGGCAGCGCTCGGGTATTGAGAACAGTGAATTCCGGTTTGAATATTATACCGGCTCACTGGAGTGCTCGTTCACTTCACAGGACGATTCCGGCCGTCTGCATACCCGGGGTATCAGAGAACACGTTTGTGAAATTCTGGAAGGCGGGATCCAGGCCTTTAAGGAAAGGGAACGCAAGTACGGCCTGTAGACTAAAATAACGCTTCAGTTCTTGCCGTACGCTGGGCGTCGGCAAGAATTGACCATATTTCTGCTCTTTTATTTTCATCCTGATCCGAAACTCAATAACCCGGAAGGTATCCGGGTCAAAAGTGCCTGTAAAGATATGGGAACCTAGAGAATGGCGATGGAATTATCATTGCCGATGGTAAGTATAGTCCGGCCATCCATCACAATCCGGATGAACTCATTTTTCTCAAGCACCCGGATTAACCGGCTGATCCCCTTACCGCCACGGGTCACCTTTATCTGTGATCTGATCTTTTCAGGGGCGATATAACTGTTAAGCCCGTCCACGGAGCACAGTGCGTAGAAACGCAGATTGGCGGAGTGGCTGAGAAACGTGGCTTTGCGGTCGGGACTCATCCAGCCGATCATCTCGATAATATCATCATAATGTTTTCTCAACAGACTACAGCTTGCCTGGGCACCATAAACAGGATTGTTGTAATCAGGTTTACCTGTTACAGGATCATCATAGTGAAATTTCCACATCGCTTCGTGGTGGGACAGGCGATTCCTGAGTTCTTTGATCCTGAAAAAGGCTTCGCAGATTTTATCCCGACCCCATCCCGCTGGAGCATGGGGGAAAACAACGGACGTCAGGTGTGGCCACAGAAGGTTATGGCTCTGGCCCTGCGTATTTTCATAGTAGTGCGTCAGAAGCTGTGTCCAGAACCCAAAAGAAAGCCCGGAAATAACGCGTCCGGGTGTCAGGGTTTTATTCAGACGCGCAATCTCGGATTTGGCATTATCCACCATCGTCTCGACTGAAATTTTTCGGGCGATCACTCTCTTACCATGCGCATCGAGCAGGAAGCCCTGTATATCCTGGGGTTCCCCTCCGCGGGCGCGTCTGTAGCGTTCGTGAGGACGCCGGAATGTACGGTTTCCCATATACCGTGGCAGCGTAAAAATCCAGTTATGATCGGTTTGGTACAGCCCGACCGCCGCCGGAGGAGGGAAATTGCGGATCCCTGCGTCAATCGCGTTACGTAACGTAATTTCCAGGCACTGAATGGCAGGCAGCATGGCACCGGCAAGCGCTTTGTTCCAGTGATACGCAGCCATGACCTGATCCAGGCGTACCTTCAGGTGTTTTTCATAGATATCCAGCCTGTCGCTGGTGATGAGTTGCTGTGCCGTCATGTTTCTTTCCTGAAAAACGGTTGACACACGTGACGTGTGTATGGCGTAATAGCCCCATCAAAGCGGAGTCGCCTTGTTAAAGGTCTCACGCGGCAATAGTAGTCCGGAAAAGCCATCCCTAGGGATGGCTTTTCTCGTTTCAGAGCCCGTCCACGGGTTCCAGCTTCTTCTCCGCACGAATGGCATTGATGTCCGCGTAAAATTTCTCCGCTCCGACCGGATAAAAAATCTCATGAAATACCCGGTCAATCAACTTCGCATCACGGCCGGCAATTTCATTAAACAGAGAAAACGTCAGGGACAGGCCACGGGGAATATGGGCAAACTGGCTGTGCAGCACCTGGCTGGCACGCAGATGAAGATAAGGCATATTCTTCATCATAAGCTGCTGTAGATCATCATGGGTGGTCAGTTTCAGCAGCGCCTTATACTTAAGGTTATTACCGGTGATCATATCGTTTTCAAACCAGTGTTTGGCGACCTTTACGCCGAACTGCTTACCGAGCTCTTCATCCATCAGGCTGACAAGCGAACTTGTCCGGCTGAAGTTTTTGATCAAATCCTGAAATTCCTGTGTCAGGAGCTCTTTCAGAAAATCGCTTTTGGACTTCCCGGCGATGCTTGCCTGCACCGTAATCATCGCATCAACATCAAGCGGGATATTTCGCACCGTTAGCGTTGCTGTTTTGTTTACGTCTGGTTCCTGTTCCTGAAATGTCATAATGATACCTTTTGATGCTGAAGCTTTATCATGCCTTACATTTGATTCACACAATTACACAAGAATCATTTATTGTCAAATGCATCATAAATCCAAATTTGCATCACAATGCGTCATGAGACTTACTGTGACAATCTGGCTTGTTTTCGAAGATCCGATTTCTGGTGGTTCCGGATCACGGCGATTTTCTGCGCTGATTTGTGAAACGAAAATTAAAAATGTGCTACACTTTAAGTAGTTAGATAACTTTCACCCTCTCCGCATCAGACCGACCTGACGAGTAAATCCTGTTAATCTGTTCATCATCGCTTCCGAAAACTTTGCTATTATGAATTTTTCGGAAGTCAAAAAGAGTGAGATCCGGTAATTGCGGGCGGTGACTGTTATTCTGCTAATCAATGCAGGCGGGCAACGGAATGTTCTGCTGGCGATGATAAATAAATAGAACTAATAGATATTAAATAATAAGGAAGTTGATTATGAATATGAAAATTACACTGAGTGTTTTATTTGAGGCTCTCATAATCCTTGGGCATGACAGAGTCTGGATGGAAGAATCGGAGTTTGAGCACATATACGGATACGGCTGCTACCTTGAGATACACACTTGGGACGATCGCACAGTTGCCTGGTGGGATGATGCTGATGACACATGGTATCTGTCCACAGAAGTCGATGTGATAACTCCTTTCCTTGGCCCTCTCCCAAAGAAAGAAGGAGAGCTCTCCGAGGAAAAATGCTTCCAGTTAATGACTCTTGGTCGCTACTGATAGCCGACAGCAGCATTTAATGAGTGGTCGGCTGGACACCCTCTGGCGGCCACATGTCACTCGATAGTGTAGTCCGGCGGGATTTCTCCCTGAAGATGATCCAGACATTAACGTAAAGGATACAGGAACGATGTGTAAACTGACCGGTTTTATAATGGGGCTGACGATCCTGCTGGGTGTGACTGCACGGGATGCAGGGGCGGCAACGCTCAGTGAAATGCGGATGGTTAATGCCAGTCAGAAACCCGGGATGGTGATTATCTGCAGCCGGACCTCGGAGATTCCGCAGAAAGGTGAATCCCCCGTTCGTATAGAAAGTCTCCTCAGGGGCGTGGTACTGCAGAACGACGGTGATCGCATGATGTTTGACGTGACCTATACACAGCGAAACGCTGAAGAGAGTATTCCTTTTCGTACGGAAAAATACCAGCTGACCACTGAGCTGGAAGCCACCCGCCAGAAAATGGCCATCGATCCTGAGACGATAGAACTATCGCTTCCGCGTGCCCGCGGTCTTGAAGAAACTTTTCTCTCGGGGATGAAAGCAAGCCCGGTTTCGTTTGAAGATTACACCAATTATCGTGTCAAATCTGCTACCGAGTATCTGATCCTGCCGGGTCCGGCATCCCCGGATGCACCGGTGATGCACTGCACACTCTAATGACAATGGTGACATAACATGATGCCAGCACTGCCAGGCCATAGCGGGGCTTTTTCCTCTGCTCAGCTGCCGGTGGCCATCGATTACCCGGCCGCGCTGGCACTGCGCCAGATGGCGCTCGTTCAGGACGAACTGCCGAAATACCTGCTGGCGCCGGAAGTGAGCGCCCTGCTCCACTACGTGCCCGATCTTCACCGTAAGATGCTGCTGACCACCCTGTGGAACACCGGCGCCCGTATTAACGAAGCACTGGCCCTGACCCGGAGTGATTTTTCCCTGGCCCCGCCCTACCCGTTCGTGCAACTGGCAACCCTCAAACAGCGGGTGGAGAAAGCGGCCCGAACGGCCGGCCGTGCTCCGGCCGGCAGCCAGCCTCATCGTAACGTTCCGCTTTCCGATCCGCAGTATGCCCGCCAGCTGGAAATGATGGTGGCCACCCTGAAAATACCGCTGGAACGCCGGAATAAGCGCACCGGCAGAACGGAAAAGGTGCGCATCTGGGAGATCACCGACCGTACCGTTCGCACCTGGCTGGGCGAAGCTGTTGAAGCGGCAGCCGCCGACGGGGTGACGTTCTCCGTGCCGGTGACGCCACACACGTTCCGCCACTCCTACGCCATGCACATGCTGTATGCCGGAATTCCGCTGAAGGTGCTGCAGAGCCTGATGGGGCACAAGTCGATCAGCTCGACGGAAGTCTATACAAAGGTATTTGCGCTCGATGTTGCTGCAAGGCATCGTGTGCAATTTTCAATGGCAGAGGCTGATGCTGTTGCCATGCTGAAAAAAAGATAACTAAATTTGTCAAAATTTACAGACAGTTGTAATGACATCCACTTATTCGATAATAAATTAATCTTGCGTTACGTGAAAACTGACAGGGGTCCAGGCTGTACCAGGCCGGAATTCACGTAACGCACTTTACGTCTTCTTCATTACTTACCTTTTCGTTCCGATCCTGTTCATCCCTGCATTGCCCCCTTTTCTTCATAACGCATTTCACTGTTGCCGAAAGCCCATGGGGTCGACTTTGCGACCGCGGCCGCACTCAGAAGGATGGCCACTTTAACCGGCGCCACCCTGGCGTACCTACTCGTCCCCGAAGTGAGAGCCCTACTCTTCTATATGCCGGATCTTCACCATTAAATGCTGTTCTCTACTTTCTGGAACACGGGAGTGCGGATCAGTGAATCCCGGACGCTGCCCCCGGAATCCTTTGATCTCGGTGGGTTAAGACCCTTTGTGAAAGTACTGGGCTAAGGGCATCCGCCCTGACGAACAATATTGACTAAGTGATGAAAGTAAACATATCGCAGTGAAGATGTTGAGCAGACTGCCCGCTCTTCCACACACCGCAGTCAATATCAATACTCCGGTAGGCCTATCCGCATATCGCAGTCAAGGCAAGCAAAACCTAAACGGAATGATGAATCAGTATAAATTGACTGTGGTATGCGCTCTGCATACCACAGTCAACAAACTCTAAAACGGCATTCCTCAGTCATTTCCCGGTTTCACGCTGGCGAGCGCTTTTGCTAGTTTCTGAGGATCAATACCTGCAGCCTTCAGGGCTTTAATAACTTCGTCATAGTTCTGCTCAGGTACTTCCTCTTCCGGCTCACGGGGAACAACGACCTTGCTACTGATGAGTTTCGGATTACGGTAATGCACGCTGAAGTAGGTGGCCCGGCCGCGTTTGAATTCGGTGTAATCCAGATAGCCGATATCCTTCAGCTGCGCCATGGCTTTGCGCACCGTGTGGTTCTGCGTGTAGAGGTTAGACGTCAGGTTGAGTCTGTCTCGCATACGCTTCATGGAGATGGGGGCCGGATTCTGTGGCAGACTTTCAATGTAGGTATAGAGTGCCTGTGCGGACTCCTTGCGCTGCAGGGCATCAATGGCTTTCAGACGCAACAGGACCCGCCTGTCCATCTGATAAAGCTCAAAGAGCTTGGGCTCTGCCCTGATCTCCACGACATCGGCAGTGATGTCGTAATAGGCAGACTGAACCAGGTGCGTAGTCCACCCTTTCGTTTCACTCTGAAACTTGAGGGTTACGGATGCCAGCTTGAACAGGGAGTTGCTTATCCTGTCACGCATTTTCTTGTTAGAGCGCCGGGAGTCAAAGCCACACATTTTAACAAACTCAACAAAAGACAGCTTGAGCGTGTCATCCTTAACGCCAAAATCATACATTGAACGGATGATTCCAAGCCAGACTTTGAAGTCCGTATCCATATCGAGGCGCGATCCGGTGATCCTGACATCGGTATACCCTTCACTCCGGGCAATGGACAGCTGTACGAGCTCCTCAGTCGCATCCGTGACGTTTTTGCGGTTCGTCTTACTCCTAGAGGTCGATTTGAGGGTAGGAACGAACAGACCAAGCCTCATGAGCGCAACAGGCTGAACAGTACTGGCGCTGTTGACATCCAGCTTAACAACTTCACCCGTTGTCTTATTGACCTCCTGAAGATTCAGGGGTAACTCATTATTTTCCATAGCCATTTTATTAACCCGCGGTTATCCACAAACGAAAGTATATACGCATATCACAGTCAACGGAAATACATACCCCAGTTAATACAATTGCATACCGCAATAGTTGATCTCGCACACAACAGTCAACATACCACACACCACAGTTAATGAAGATAGTCTCCAGGCTCAGGCGTAGCGGGGCGCTAAACGATCCGGGGATCTCTTTTTGATCTCAACATGATCTCCTTAAGGATCAATTACTGGATCGAAATATGGAATAACAGCCAGCATCCAATACATATGGACCACTGACATGACACAATGTGAATCTTGGTACAACAACCCAGTAATACAACACCAGGAAAGGCAATAGTCTTGACTGTGATATGCAGAAAAATGCATGTCATTACTCTTCCCTATTCCTATTCAGCTTCATACCGCAGTCAATAATCTGCATACTATAGTCAATTCCTTACCATTCAGTTCCTTCCAGTGGAGCTTCGTTAGCTTCAGAGCGTCAGCCACACCTTGTTAGTACGGAGTAATTCCGCTTCCTCGACGCATGCGCCTACGCGCGCATACTTTCTGCGGCGAGCGGATGATATTGACTGAAGCATGCGGCAGCCTTTCAGGCGGATGCTGAACTGAACAAGACTATATTTTGATCGGCTTTGCAATATTTAAGACGGTTTGCAACTTTAATGTTGCTTTGCGCCTTTTACCAAGATTTAATAGATTAATGCAAAGATAATAATAAGGAACAAAGAATGGGACTGATGGAAACGCTTGACCAGTGCATTACGGCCGGTCATGAAATGACGAAAGCTATCGCGATTGCACAGTTTAACGATGATAGCCCGGAAGCCAGGAAAATTACCCGTCGCTGGCGTGTGGGTGAGGCCGCCGATCTGATTGGCGTTTCTTCTCAGGCAATCCGTGATGCAGAAAAAGCAGGACGCCTTCCCCATCCTGATATGGAAATGCGTGGACGTGTAGAGCAGCGGGTGGGCTACACCATTGAACAAATCAACCATATGCGGGATGTATTTGGCACCCGTCTGCGCCGTCCTGATGACAGCGTTCCGCCCGTCATCGCGGTGGCAGCACATAAAGGGGGTGTCTATAAGACATCTGTATCTGTACATTTGGCACAGGACCTGGCGCTGAAAGGGCTGCGAGTACTGCTTGTCGAAGGGAACGATCCTCAAGGCACAGCCTCCATGTACCACGGCTGGGTCCCTGATTTGCATATCCATGCCGAAGACACACTGCTGCCTTTTTATCTTGGTGAGCGCGATGATGCAGCCTATGCCGTCAAAGCCACCTGCTGGCCGGGTCTCGACATCATACCTTCATGCCTGGCTCTGCACCGCATTGAGACAGAACTAATGGGAAGGTTTGACAACGGGAAACTGCCGACAGAACCTCATATGATGCTTCGCCTGGCCATCGAAACAGTGGCCCATGATTATGATGTCATTGTTATCGACAGTGCACCGAACCTCGGTATTGGTACCATCAATGTCGTCTGTGCTGCAGATGTACTCATCGTGCCAACGCCAGCAGAGTTATTTGATTACACCTCTGCCCTTCAGTTTTTTGACATGCTGCGCGACCTGTTAAAAAACGTGGACCTGCAGGGTTTTGAACCTGACGTTAGAATTCTTCTGACCAAGTACAGCAATAACAATGGCTCACAGTCACCCTGGATGGAAGAACAGATCCGCGATGCCTGGGGAAGCATGGTACTGAAAAACGTTGTTCGCGAGACCGACGAAGTCGGTAAAGGTCAGATCCGTATGAGAACGGTGTTTGAGCAGGCTATCGATCAGCGCTCATCTACAGGAGCCTGGCGAAATGCGCTGTCTATCTGGGAGCCTGTCTGTAATGAAATTTTTGATCGCCTGATTAAACCTCGCTGGGAGATCAGATAATGAAACGTGCACCAGTCATTCCAAAACATACCGTAAAAGATATCCGCCCCGAAACTGAACCTTCAGCGGCACCCGCTGCACCGATGGTTGATTCATTAATTGCACGGGTTGGAGCCATGGCCCGCGGGAATACCATTCTGCTTCCGGTTTGTGGCCGGGAAGTGAAATTTATTCTGGAAGCGATCCCGGGCGAGAGTGTTGAGACGGCATCAAGAGTCTGGTCAGGTAATGAACGTGACCAGGAACTACTGACCGAAGACGCGCTTGATGATCTGATTCCCTCTTTTATGCTGAGTGGTCAACAGACGCCTGCGTTCGGACGAAGGGTAGAAGGTGTCATTGAAATTGCTGATGGTAGTCGCCGTCGTAAAGCCGCCATACTGACATCATCAGATTATCGTGTTCTCGTCGGGGATCTCGATGACGAACAGATGATGGCTTTATCACGGCTGGGTAATGATTATCGTCCTGTCAGCGCTTATGAACGGGGCAACCGTTATGCACAGCGGTTGGAAAATGATTTTAACGGCAATATCTCTGCTCTGGCTGAAGCTGAGAATATTTCCCGTAAAATCATCACGCGTTGCATCAACACGGCCCATTTGCCAAAATCAGTGGTTGCCCTGTTTACTCATCCTGGTGAACTTTCCGCCCGCTCTGGGGAGACGCTGTACAAAGCATTTTCGGGAAAAGAAGCTTTATTGTTGCAACGGACACAACAGCTTCATGAGCAAAAGAAAGCGGGAGTTATCTTTGAATCCGAGGAAGTTATTGGTTTACTGACGGATGTTCTGAAAGAGCCATCAGGTAAAAAAGTAAACCTTAATACCCGTCATCAATTTGTACCTGGTGCGACAGCCCTATACAAAGGCGATAAGGTGATTTTTAATCTCGATAAATCTCGTTTGCCTGCCGAGTGTATCGAGAAGATAGAAAGCATACTGCGCGACTTACAAAAAGTTTAGCCTGTTTAATGATACACGCGAGAGTCTTCATTAATTTCCAATATCCTTAATGCGTTACATGCTGCTTCGGAATATATACATCCGAAGCAGTTATTTTCTGCACTATAGCCCAGTGTTGTTAAAAAGATCTGTTTACTTCTCCCAACCTGATTGTTACCACAATCTAAAGATCCAGTTTTTTCTAGTTTTCCTTAACTAGTTCCGCAGTTCACCCCTCAACCTGCATATCAGAACTCAGACGGTAACCCATCCCGGAATACTGATTTCATACACCAGATTAACTGGGACCACGGTCCCACTTCCTACTTGCGTGTCAGAACTCACCCGTCAAGCCCGCTTGGAATATCGATTCCACACGCCGGATTTAACTGGGACCACGGTCCCACCTCCTACTTGCGTGTCAGAACTCATCCTTCAACCCCGCCTGGAATATCGATTCCACACGCCGGATTTAACTGGGACCACGGTCCCACCTCCTACTTGCGTGTCAGAACTCATCCTTCAACCCCGCCTGGAATATCGATTCCACACGCCGGATTTAACTGGGACCATGGTCCCACTCTATTCAGCTGTTTCTATCACAATACAGATTTTGAGATTGTTACTGTGATTCCTGTATTAGGTGCGTAAGAAGATTATGTTCGTTTTGTTCCCTGGTGCTTCCTGGCTCACTCGCGGGCTTCGCCCTGTCGTTCGGCTGCGGCGAGCACTACTGGCTCTCTCAGAAAAGCAGAATTTATCTGATCCTCGCAACGGGAATATCTTTCCAGCGGGTGGTGTACGCAGGGGAGAGCATATCGCGTTTCATTTGCCATGATGGCGCTATCCCTCGCCCGGCAAACCAGATCTGTCCCAGACCGGAATGATTAATGCCATCGAGAACCTTCATCAGCTCAGAGCTGTGAGGACGTGGCGGACGTTCGTCGAACAGCTGCAGCTGCGAAACGCCGGAGCCGGTGAAGTCATTCAGCATCACACCGGCTTTGGCATACAGGTGCCCATCCTTCCAGATACGCTCCAGAGCCGTTGTGGCGGCCGCAATAATGTCCCGGGTGTCCTGAGTGGGTGTAAGCAGTTTCTCCGTGGCCACGTTGCCGTAGTAAGGCTCTTTAACGGCGAACGGAGACGTTTTGATGAAAACGGAAATATGCCGGCAGTACTGGCGCTCTTTCCGCAGCTTTTCAGAGGCCCGCTCTGCGTACTGACAGACAGCCTGGCGGAGCGAATCGTACTCCGTGATTTTCTCTCCAAAGCTGCGGCTGCAGACGATCTGCTGTTTCGTCGGTGGTGCTTCCTCAAGCGACATGCAGCTTTCCCCGTTCAGTTCGCGTACTGTTCGCTCGAGAACGACGGAGAAATTTTTGCGTATAAAGGCCGGGTTCGTCAGGGCCAGATCGAGCGCGGTCCTGATACCCAGTACATTAAGTTTGCGTGCAATACGGTTTCCCACGCCCCAGATCTCTTCGACCGGCTGCAGTGAAAGCAGTTTCCGCGTTCGCTGAGGATTCCCCCTGGTCAGGGCGAGCACACCACGAAACTGTTTCCACTCCTTTGAGGCCCACTGGGCTGATTTTGCCAGGGTTTTCGTCGGCCCGGCACCCACGCCGATGGTCAGACGGGTACAGTCATACACGTGCTGGCGCAGCTGCCGGCCGAAGTCCTCCAGGTCCATGCAGTGCTCAACGCCGGTCAGGTCGAGGAACATCTCGTCAATCGAATACTGTTCCACCCTTGGGGCCAGCTCCTCCAGGCAGCTCATCACGCGCGCTGACATCGAGGCATAAAGTTCATAGTTGCTTGAGAACGCGTATATTTTTTCCGGATAC